>NZ_JBWKKP010000008.1:306390-324221 GCF_056431485.1 Streptomyces sp. NPDC045899 | reverse complement strand
CCAGCGTTCGTCCTGAGCCAGGATCAAACTCTCCGTGAATGCTTCCGGGCTATCCCGGTCGACACTGCACGGGAGCCGGAGCCACCGGAGGAATAGTCCGATGACCCACAGCATCCTCGCTGTGTGTGTTTCTTCAAAGGAACCTCGACCACATCACAACCGTGATGCGGACGGGGTATCAACATATCTGGCGTTGACTTTTGGCACGCTGTTGAGTTCTCAAGGAACGGACGCTTCCTTTGGAACCGTTTCACCGGCTCCTCCGGGCTTTTCCCTTCGGTCTTTCGTGTTTCCAACCTTACCAGATCCGTTTTCCGTTCCGTTTCCGGTCCGAATTCCGTTTCCGGCCCCCTGTTGGAGCGGGGTTTCGCGCCTTCCGGCGTGATCACTACTTTAGCGGATTTCCCTCGATGCTCATAATCGAGCTTCCGAACCGAATTCCGGCATGCCGAAATCCATCCCGATGAGGGGCCGTGCAGTAGTGGTGTGCCGCCGGTGCGGCGTGAGTGCGTACCGGAGAACCGTTAAGGCTCCGTGGCAGCTCGGAGAACATTACGGATGGGCCTGGGCAGTGTCAACTCCCGTCGGCCACGCCCTCGGCCGAATGCCTCAGTCGAGGTCGGACAGCCGTCCGCCGGCGTCGGGTTGGTCCTCCTCCACCCGGCGCAGTACCCGCGTCAGCATCTCGCCGAGGGCACCGCGCTCCTCGATGGAGAGGTCCTGGAGCAGGTCCTCCTCGAAGACCGTGGCGCGGCGCATCGCCTCCAGCCACTTCTCCCGGCCGTCGGCAGTGAGCTCGACGATGACCCGGACCCGATTGTTCTCATCACGCTCACGGGTGACGAGTCCTTCGTTCACCATGCGGTCGATCCGGTGGGTCATGGCGGCGGGGGTGAGACCGAGCCGCTTGGCCAGGTCGCCGGGGCCGAGCTGGTACGGGGCGCCGGAGAGGACGAGGGCCTTGAGCACCTCCCACTCGGCGTTGGTGAGGCCGAGGGTCGCGGACTGCCGGCTGTAGGCCACGTTCATCCGCCGGGTGAGCCGACTGAGTGCGCTGACCACCTGCTCGACCTGGGGGTCCAGGTCCCTGAATTCGCGCTGGTAGGCCGCGATCTGCTCATCGAGGCTCAGCAGGTCGTCCTGGTCGGGGGTCTCAGGCATGCCGCGCAGTATGACACGAAACTCATTGGCGCTGAAGTTCTTCGTTGTGTACTCTTAAGCGTTGAAGTTTAGCTTCGAAGTCTTCATACTTCGACTGTCCGGGCTTCATCCCTGTTCAAACGACATCCCTGGGCACCTGTGTGCCCTCTTCGACCTAGGTAGGTGAGTGTGACCACCGCGATGGGCGCCGCGCTGCGCCGGATCCAGCTGGGCAACGCGCTGAGCGCGTTCGGCAACGGCTTCACTGTTCCGTTCCTCTTCGTCTATGTGGCGCAGGTGCGGGACCTCGGCGCGAATACGGCGGGTCTGGTGCTCGCCACGTTCGCGGTGGCCGCGCTGGTCGTGCTGCCCTTCACCGGACGGGTGATCGACCGGCGGGGGCCGCTGTCCGTCGCGGTCGCGGGTGCGGTCGCGGCCGCCGTCGGATCGATGGGGCTCGGACTGGTGTCCAGTGAACCGCTGGTCATCGCGGCGGCCGGGGTGCTCGGCGCGGGGATGGCGGTGATCCAGCCCGCGCTGGCCACGCTGATCGTGTGGTGCTCGAGCACGGCCACCCGCTCGCGGGCGTTCGCCATGCAGTTCTTCCTCAGCAACCTGGGCCTCGGGGTCGGCGGGCTGTTCGGCGGACTGCTGGTGGACACCTCCTCGCCGTCCAGCTTCGTACGGCTCTTCGCCATCGACGCGGCGATGTTCCTGGTGCTGGGCGCGGCGGTCGCCACCGTGCGGCTGGCGAAGACGCCGGTCTTCGCGGACGCGGTGCCGACGGACGGCAGCCTGGGCGCCAGGGGCGGCTGGCGCGCCCTGTTCCGCGACCGCGCCATGGTGCGGCTCTGTGTGCTGGGCTTCGTGATGTTCTTCGCCTGCTACGGGCAGTTCGAATCGGGGCTGTCGGCGTTCGCGGTGGAGGTCGCCCATGTCTCGCCGGCGATGCTGGGTGTCGCCCTGGCCGCGAACACGGCGGTCATCGTGGTGGCGCAGTTCGTGGTGCTCAAACTGGTCGAGCGGCGCCGCCGCAGCCGGGTGATCGCGCTGGTCGGTCTGGTGTGGACGGCCGCGTGGGTGGTCGCCGGTTCCGCCGGGCTGGTGCCGGGGAGCCAGGTGCTGGGCACCGCCGCGATCATCTCGGCGTACGCGCTGTTCGGGCTGGGTGAGTCGATGCTGTCGCCCACGGTCGCCCCGCTGGTCGCGGATCTGGCGCCGCCATCCCTGCTCGGGCAGTACAACTCGGCGTTCTCGCTGGTGAAGCAGCTCGCGCTGGCGATCGGCCCGGCGGTCGGCGGGCTGATGGCCGGGGCCGGTCTGTACGGCACCTACATCGCGTCGCTGATCGTCTGCTCGCTCGGCGTCACGGTGCTGGGGCTGCGGCTGGGCCGTCGGCTCACCGCCGGACAGGACAATCCGCTGCGCGCGCTCGCCGGTGGCTCGGTGCCCGCGCCCCGCAAGGAGCTGAAGGAGCTCACACAGCCGGTGGAGGCGGAGAGCCAGCAGTCCGCGACGGTGACCGCCGCGGTCTGAGGCGCTCGGGCACCGGCCGCTCCACGGATATCGCCCTGGTGGGAGGAGCACTGCTCCCGCCAGGGCGATGTCATGCGCCGGTCCGCTCGCCCGCCCGGTGCGCTAATCCGCCGGGAGGGCGAATTCGCACCACACCGCCTTGCCGCCGCCCGGTGTGCGGCGGCAGCCCCAGGACGAGGCGATGGTGGCGACGATCGAGATTCCGCGCCCGGCCTCGTCCACCGGTTCGGCCCGGCGGCGGCGCGGCAGATGCTCATCGCCGTCCGTCACCTCGATGATCAGGCGGCGGTTGGTGCGGCGCAGCCGCAGCCGCATCGGCGGTGTGCCGTGCTGGAGGGAGTTGGCCACCAGTTCACTGGCGGCCAGCACGCCCAGGTCACGCAGTTCGGTGGGGAAGCGCCAGCTGGCCAGGACGCCCGAGGCGAAGGCGCGGGCGCGGGGCGCGGCTTCCACTCCGCCGAGCAGTTCCAGCGCCGCGTTATGGAAGAGCTCCGCGTCATGGCCGGTGCGGGCGGGGTGCTGGAGGACCAGTACGGCCACGTCGTCGTCGTGCTCGGCGGTGATGCCCAGGGCCCTGATCAGGCGGTCGCACATCACCTGGGGCGAGCCGGTGGCCCCCGCGAAGACCCGCTCGAGGGCGCCGACCCCGTCGTAGATGTCCTTGTCACGGCGCTCGACCAGACCGTCCGTATAGAGGACGGCGCTGGCGCCGGGGCCGAACTGGACGGAGCCCGAGGTGTGCAGCCAGCCTCCGGTGCCCAGCGGCGGACCGGTCGGTTCGGCGGCGCGGCGCACGGTGCCGTCCTGGTCGCGGACGAGGATCGGCAGATGGCCCGCGGAGGCGTAGACGAGACGGCCCTCGTTCGGGTCGTGGACGGCGTAGACGCAGGTGGCGATCTGGTTGGCGTCGATCTCGGCGGCCAGCCCGTCGAGCAGTTGCAGCACTTCGTGCGGGGGCAGGTCCAGCCGGGCGTAGGCCCGGACGGCGGTGCGCAGCTGGCCCATCACGGCGGCGGCCCGTACTCCGCGGCCCATGACGTCGCCGATGACGAGCGCGGTGCGTCCGGCGCCGAGGGTGATGACGTCGTACCAGTCGCCTCCGACGGCGGCTTCGGTGCCGCCGGGCTGGTAGGTGGCGGCGATTCTGAGGTCGTCGGGCTGCTCCAGCTCCTGGGGCAGCAGACTGCGCTGGAGGGTGACGGCGGCCTCGCGCTGGAGCCGCTCGCTGGCGCGCAGCCGCTCGGCGGCCTCCACCTGGTCGGTGACGTCCGCGCCGAAGACGAGGACACCGCGGACGGGAGCGGTGGCCGTGGCCACCCCGGGCTCGGCCGCCACCCCGGGCTCGGTCGAAACGGTGGAGTCGGCCGCCATGGCCACGGCGGGCTGGACGGTGGCCGGGAGCGTCATCTCGATCGGTGAGCAGGTGAAGGTGTAGTAGCCGTGGCGGGGGCGTCCGCCGCCCGGGGCCCCCGTGTCCGGCTCGGAGCCCGGCGCCGTACCGGGCTCGGCGGCGGAGACCCGCCGGGACTTGACCGTACGGGGCTTGCCACTGCGCAGGACCTGGTCCATGAGCGGCAGCAGCCCCAGCTCCGTCAGCTCGGGCAGCGCGTGACCGGCGGGTGCGCCGGGCGCGCGGCGGCCGAAGAGGTCGGCATAGGCGTCATTGGTGTAGGCGATGCGGTGGTCGGGACCGTAGACGACCGCGACCAGGGCCGGGACCTGGCCGAGGACGTCATGGACGGACAGCCCGTCGAGCGTGGGAACGGCGACGGGGGCGTCGGGCTCCGGGGCGGGCACCGCCGCCGGAGCCGGTTCGCCGCATCCGGCGGGGTCGGCGCGCTCGCCGCGGGCCGCGGGAACGGAGCCGGCGCCCGGGGTGGGCGCGGGCTGCGGGCGCCGCGCGGCGCGGTCGGCGCGCGACCCGGTGCGTCGCTGGGTTCGGGGGAGCCGGGCGCTCCAGCGCGTGAAGTTCACTGCGGATTACCTCGCGGGGTGGTGGCTGAGCAGCGCGCCGGCGCGGGATCGGGGAGATGGGTGCGGTGACGGGGGACGGCCCCCGGGGAGATGCAGCAAACTTCCGAATCCTCGCGATTGTCACTCTTTGCAGATACGAGCCCACCCATGGTCACACGTCCAGTGTGGCCGACCGGACTGACATCCGTCAGACGCCGATCGTGGGAGGGGAGTTCCCGGATCCGCCCGAGGGGATCAACTGGCTTCGGGGTGACGGCCGGTGTCCGCGGCGAGTTTGAACTCGGCGCGCGGGTTCTCCAGCGACCCGAGCGAGACGATCTCCCGTTTGAACAGCCCCGACAGGATCCACTCGGCCAGGACGCGGGCCTTGCGGTTGAAGGTCGGCACCCGGCTGAGGTGGTAGGCGCGGTGCATGAACCAGGCCGGATAGCCCTTCAGCTTCCGTCCGTAGACATGCGCGACACCTCTGTGGAGTCCGAGGGACGCCACCGAGCCGACGTACTTGTGCTCGTAGTCCTGGAGCGGGCGGCCGTGCATAGCGGCGATCACGTTCTCGGCGAGCACCTTGGCCTGGCGGACGGCGTGCTGCGCGTTGGGCGCGCATTCGGTGCCGGGTTCCTCGGCGGTGCGGTCCGGGACGGCCGCCGCGTCCCCGGCGGCCCAGGCGTGCTCCACACCGTCCACTTGGAGCGCCGCGGTGCACTTGAGGCGGCCGCGCATGTTCCGCGGCAGATCGGTGGAGGCGAGGATGGGATGCGGTTTGACGCCCGCGGTCCACACCAGGGTGCGGGTGGGGAAGCGCGAGCCGTCGCTGAGGACGGCGACGCGGTTCTCGCACGCGTCCAGCCGGGTCTCCAGGCGTACGTCGATATTGCGGCTGCGCAGCTCGCGCACGGCGTACTGGCCCATCTCCTCGCCGACCTCGGGGAGGATCCGCCCGGTGGCCTCCGCGAGGATCCACTTCAGGTCCTCGGGCGCGATGTTGTGGTAGTAGCGGACGGCGAACCGGGCCATGTCCTCCAGCTCGCCGAGCGCCTCGACGCCCGCGTAGCCGCCGCCGACGAACACGAAGGTCAGCGCCGCGTCGCGGACGTCGGGGTCCCGGGTCGAGGACGCGATGTCCAGCTGCTCCAGCACGTGGTTGCGCAGGCCGATGGCCTCCTCGACGGTCTTGAAGCCGATGCCGAACTCGGCGAGGCCGGGGACCGGGAGGGTGCGGGAGACGGATCCGGGGGCCAGGATCAGCTCGTCGTAGTGGATCTCGATCGAGCCGGTGCCCTCCTCCTCGGTGGCGAGGGTTCTGACGGTCGCGGTGCGTTTGCCGTGATGGATCGCGGTGGCCTCACCGATGACGACCTTGCAGTCGGGGAGGACGCGCCGCAATGGCACCACGACATGGCGCGGGGAGATGGACCCGGCCGCCGCTTCGGGGAGGAACGGCTGATAGGTCATATACGGCTCGGGGTCGACCACGATGACCTGTACGTCGCCTTGCCTCAGCTCTCGCTTCAGCTTCCGCTGGAGGCGCAGCGCGGTGTACATCCCGACGTAGCCACCGCCGACAACGAGAATGCGCGCAGGTTCCTTCACCCTCCCATGAGGCACGCACAGCCGCAGTTTGTCCACAGCCCCGACGAATTGTGTGACCGGAAGGTGTGGTGCGGGCGACGGCCGGAATTCGGCTGAGCGTACGAAAGGTACGCAGGTCAGCAAGGGGGCGCGCGGCAGGAAGCGGGCGCGGTGGCAGGAAATGGCGGTTCGCTGCTCCGACCGGGGGGCGGTCTGTCCGGACCTACCCCCTTCTTTCTTGACCGAGGCTCAACTATGTTCGTACTTCGTCGGGGTTGTGACTGCCCCGGCAGTCTGGGCGGGGAGTCTCCGGGGGGAGACGTCATTACCGGGGGATCACTTATGCACCTTCAGGGTTCGTCATGGTCCGCAGCCGTCGCTTCCGCCGACGGAAATGGGGGCCGGAGCACTCCGCTGCGCGTGGACGCGCAGCGCAATCTCGAGCACGTTCTACGCGCGGCACGCGAGGTCTTCGGGGAGCTGGGGTACGGAGCTCCCATGGAGGACGTTGCGCGTCGGGCGCGGGTCGGGGTGGGCACCGTCTACCGGCGGTTCCCCAGCAAGGATGTACTGGTGCGCCGGATAGCCGAGGAGGAGACGGCCCGGCTCACGGACCAGGCCCGCTCGGCGCTGGGGCAGGAGAACGAGCCGTGGTCCGCGCTGGCCCGGTTCCTGCGCACCTCGGTGGCGTCCGGCGCGGGCCGGCTGCTGCCGCCGCAGGTGCTGCGGGTCGGGGTCGATGCGGAGACCGAGATCCGGGTGCCGCAGCAGCGGCAGGCCGCCTTAGCCACCACGGGTTCCCCGGCACCGCCGGAGCTGCGGCTGGTCGAGCAGCCGCCCGCGGCGCAGGACGGACCGGACGACGCGGGGGCGGCGACGCTGCTCGAGGTCGTCGGTCAGCTGGTGGAGCGGGCGCGGGCCGCGGGTGAGCTGCGCCCGGATGTGACGGTCGCGGACGTACTGCTGGTCATCGCCACGGCGGCGCCCTCGCTGCCGGACGCGGCGCACCAGGCCGCGGCGTCGGCACGGCTGCTGGACATCCTGCTGGACGGACTGCGGTCGCGTCCGGTCGGATGACATGAGGCCACGGCCCGCCGGATGAGGTGACGCGGTGACCGCCCCGGATGCCGGGGTGGCGGCGTGGCACGGACGGCGGACCGCGGTGGCCCCGCCGAGCGTGGATCCATTCCTGTACGTGTCGTATGACGGCCGGGCGTAGGGTGCCCGGCCGTCATACGGAGCGGCGGAATGCGGGGTCGTCGTGCGCTTGGGGGTCCCCGCGTGAGGTCTCCTGTTGTGGTGCCGCCCGCCGTGGACGGGCGGGCTGCCGGATGCGGTGGGGGCATCGCGTCCGGCGGTGGGCTGCGCGGTTCCGGCGGTCGGGGGCCCGCACGGTCTCGCGTTCGCCCGTTGGTTTCGGGTTCGTGCGCCACGTCTTCCCCGTCCGGGTGAACGTACGCCTGGGTGATGCGGAAAAATTTCCGCGCCCGGGAATCCGCGTGCCGGCGGTGTCCCGGCCGGCGGCCGAAGGGCCGGTCAGCCGGTGGCCGAGGTGCCGTCCGGAGCGCCTTCCGGGGTGCCGTTCGGGCTGGCTTCCGCGGGGTCGGGAGAGCTGGTCCCCACCGGGTGGCCGAGGGCGCTCAGGGCGTCATCGAGCAAGGCGATGACCTGCTCGGCGGAGAGGGACGTGCCGTCCGCTCGCAGTTCCCCGAGGGCCGTCCGGCCGAGTGCCGCGGCGGCCCGTGTCTCGGTCCGGCCGGTCGCCTCCAGCATCAGCGGGGAGCGCGGCAGGCTGCCGCGCCAGCCGTCGGCCGCCCCCAGCAGCCGTGCGGCGAGCCGCTCCTGTCCGCAGCCGGTCAGGAGATACGCCGCGGACTCGGCCTGCTGGGCCATCAGCCCCTCCGTGCTGCTCACCTCGGCACCCTGCACCAGGGTGTCGCGCAGCACCCGCAGTCCGCCGGGCAGATCGCCCTCCTCCGCCAGGAGGCGGCCGCCCAGCCCGTGGGCGATGATCCAGAACTGCGGGGGCGGGGTGCCACGGTCGGCCCAGACCATCGCCTCGTCGTAGTACGCCCTGGCCGCGGCCACCTCACCGCGCCTCAGCCGGATGAGGCCGCGCAGCAACTGGTTGAAGGAGCGTACGTCCAGCGCACCGGACCGCTCCGCCTCCTCCTCCGAGCGGTCGATCAGTTCGGCGGCGTCGTCGAGGTCGCCCTCCTGGAGAGCGACGTCGGCCAGCCGGGTGTAGAGGAACGGCACCTCGGTGCGGGCGCCGATCTCCCGGGCGAGCCGCTGTGCCTCCTCGTAGGCGGCCCGTGCCTCGGGGAACCGGCCGCGCAGTGTGGCGATCTCGCCGTACGCGCCCTCCACCTGGGCGAGCATCCAGCGGTCGCCTACGCGGGCGCTGAGCTCGCGCAGCTCGTCCCAGTGGTCAACGGCGTTCACCGTGCCGCCGGGCATGTCGATGGCCAGATGGGTGCGGAACATGAGCGTCACGCCGACGGCCCAGTCGTCTCCGTGTTCCCGGCAGTTGGCCACCACCTGGTCCATCAGCGGCAGCACTCCGGCGTGCCCGTCGATGAGGAATCCGGCGAACGGCCAGAGCATCGCGGGGAAGCGGGCGCTCCGGGGGCCGGGGTGGACGCTGTAGGCGTCGCGGATGCGCTCGGCCCCGAGCCGTGTCGTCTCGTCCTGCGGATCCGGTGCGGCGTGCTCGGCGAGCAGGAAGAAGTGGAGCAGCCGCAGATCCATGAACTGCCAGTACCGGGTGACGACCGGGTCGACGCCGTCCCGGCCCTCGGGCACCCCGGCCGGGATCGGGGCCGGGTCGCCGTACGGAGCGGCCCCGTCAGCCCCGCGGGCTCCGTCCGCGGTGTTCCCGGCGCCGGGGTGCCCGGCCTCGTCCGGGGGGCTCTCCAGAGCCAGGGCGGCACGGGTCCAGTCGGCGCCCTCGTCCCGGTAGTTGCGCAGCCACCAGAACCAGCCCAGCGCGAAGATGATCGCGAAGAGGCTGTCCTCGTCGCGCGTGATCAGAGAACGCTGGAGAGCGGCCCGGATGTTGTCGAGGTCGGTCTCGACATGGCGCAGCCAGGGAAGTTGCTCGGCCGAGCGCAGCCGGGGCTCGGCGGTGCGGACGAACTCCCTGCACCAGGCGGTGTGGCGGTCGAGGGCGGCGGCGTGGTCGGCGCGCTCCGCCTCGTCCTCGACGGCGCGTTCCGTCGTGTACTCGTGGATCGTCTCCAGCATGCGGTAGCGGGTCTCGCCCGCCGGTACGGCCGGATCGGCGACCGGAGGCGAGGCCGGGTGGTCGACGACCAGGAGCGATTTATCGGCCAGCGCCCCGAGCAGTTCCAGTACGTCATGGGGCGCGATCTCCGCGCCGGGGCGTGAAGGGGAGTGGGAGGGGGCGGGCGCGTCGGCGCACACCACCTCCGCTGCCGCAAGGCTCCATCCGCCCGCGAAGACCGAGGCCCGGCGCAGCACGGTGCGTTCACGGTCGTCGAGGAGGTCCCAGGACCAGTCGACGACGGCTCTGAGGGTCTGCTGGCGTGGCAGGGCGGTCCTGCTGCCGCTGGTGAGCAGCCGGAAGCGGTCGTCGAGCCGGTCGGCGATCTGGCGTGGGGTGAGCAGCCGCAGCCGGGCCGCGGCCAGTTCGATCGCCAGCGGCAGACCGTCCAGACGGCGGCAGATCTCGGCGACCGCCTCCGCCGTGGCCGGGTCCACCGGGTCGAATCCGGGGCGTACGCTGCCCGCGCGCTCCACGAACAGTTGGTGGGCGGGGATCGGCGGCAGCGGCTCCAGGGGCCGGACCGCCTCGCCGGGCACGCCCAGTGGTTCACGGCTGGTGGCCAGGACGGTCACGCCCGGACAGTGCGCGAGCAGGGTCTCGGCGAGCAGGGCCGCGGTGTCGATGACGTGCTCGCAGTTGTCCAGCAGGAGCAGCAGGGTGCGGTCGGCGCAGTACTCGACGAGGCGGCCGGTCGGATCCGCGGCGTCCGGACTGTTCGTCCGGCCCTCCAGTCCGGAGGCGAGCAGCGCCGTCTCCCGGCGGCCGACCGCGCTCAGCACGGCGCCGGGGACGGCGGCGGGGTGGTCCAGGGGCGCGAGTTCGGCGACCCACACTCCGTCCGGGTAGCCGTCCGTCGCCGCCGCGGCGATCTCCTCGGACAGCCGCGTCTTGCCGGATCCGCCCGGGCCGGTGAGGGTGACCAGCCGTGCGCCGCCGAGGTCCCGGCGCAGGGCGCCGATCTCGCTCTGGCGGCCGACGAAGCTGGTGAGGCGGGCGCGGAGATTGCTGTGCGGGGGTGCCGGGGCGGCGGCGACCGGGGGTGCGGGCGCCGCGGCGGGGGCGGGCCGGGCCGCTCGGTCCGGGCCGCCGGCGCGCGGTTCACGCGCCGACCGGGGCGCGGTGCCGCTCACGGCGTCCGGTTCCCAGGGGGCGGGCGTGCCGTCCGTGAACAGCATCTGCCGGTGGAGCTCCTTCAGCTCCGCACCCGGATCCGTGCCGAGCCGGTCGGCGAGGGTCAGCCGCACCCGCTCGTACGCGGTGAGCGCGTCGGCGTGGTGACCGGCCGCGCGCAGTGCCCGGATCAGCCGGAGGTGGAGCGTCTCGTCCAGCGGGTGGTCCGCGACCAGCTCCCGCAGTTCGGGTATCAGATCCACGGCGCGGCCGAGCGCGAGATCGGCGTCGATCCGGCGGCGCAGGGCGGTCATCCGCAGGGCCTCGGGGCGGGCGGCGGAGGCGTTCCGGTCGGGGAGGTCCGCGAGGACCGGGCCGCGCCACAGGGCGAGCGCCTGGCGGAGGGCGGTGGCGGCCGCCCCGGCGTCGCCTGCGTCCAGGGCCCGCTTGCCGTCCTGGGTCAGCCGCTCGAAGCGCAGCAGGTCGACGTCATCGTGCGGGCTGGTCGTGGCGAGGCGGTAGCCGCCGGGCGAGGAGAGCACGGCGTCCTTGCCGATGGCCCGGCGCAACCGCCCGACCAGCGCCTGGAGCGCGGCGGGCGCGTCGTGCGGGGGCTCCTCCGCCCACACCTCGTCGATGAGGACGTCGACGGGGACCGGTGCGGAGCGGGCGGCGCGGAGGGCGAGGGCGGCGAGCAGCGCGCGGATCCGGGGGCCGCCGAGGGACAGGGCGTTCCCCTGCGCGTCGCGCGCTTCGCTGGTGCCGAGGATCAGATACCGCACGGGGGCCATTCTCCTAGGTTGCCGGTCGCGGAGCGGGGTGACGGGGCGGACGGAAACGGCGTGGCGCTGTGGTGCGGGCCACAGGAAGACGCCCAGGTCGAGGGAATGATTCGTTCCGGCGGGGAGTTCCGGCGGGAGGATCCGGCAGCGGGACGGATGGGACCGGTGGTTCCGTCTCCGCGACCGTCCGCCGCGCCGGTGCGCCGCGCGCCCGCGCCACGCGTCCCCGAACCCACCACCCAACACTCCGCGGCCCCCACCCGCACCCCAATTACGCGCGGGCCGGAAGGGGCGCGGGGAGCCGGCCCGGAGCGGGCAGGCTGCGGAACGCCGCCGCCGCGTCACCGGCTCAGGCCCGCCCCCGTTCCACAGGCGGCGCCTCCCCGTCTCACAGACTCGGCCGCGGCACCCCGCCCGCCACCGCGCGCTGTCGCGGGGCCGCCGTGCCCGTCCAGCAGGTGCCGCGGCGGGCGACCAGCCGCCGCAGCCACACCTCGGTCGAGACGAGCTCGGCCAGACCGTCCAGGGGCAGCCGCTCGCCCTGGGACGCCGCGTGCAGCGCCTTGCGGACGACATGGGCCTCGATCAGTCCGGCGTCGGCCAGCAGCGGGGCGTCGAACAGGGTCAGCAGATCGCCGACCCAGGTGCGCATACCGGTCCGCACGGCGGCGGTGTGGGCGGCGTGGGAGGTGGCGCCCCACCCGGCGGGCAGATCCCGGATACCGGTTCCGGCGAGGACCGCGCGCAGGACGGCGGCGCGCGCCCCGGGTTGCACACGAAGCGCCTCGGGGAGTGCGCGGCAGGCCCGCACCACCTGGTTGTCGAGGAACGGCGCGTGCAGGCGCTGGCTGCGGACCTCCGCCGCCTGCTCGAAGACCCGGTGGTCGGCGGCGTAGCGGGCGAGGGCGGCGTCGGCGCGGCGCTCGCCGGGGCGGCGCAGCAGGACGGGGCGCACGGCCGCTGCCACCAGCCGGACGGAGACTTCCGCCAGCGCCTCCCCGGTCATCCAACGGGCCGCGGGGCCGGGGCGGCACCAGGTCAGGGCGGCGAGGGAGGCGGAGACGGCGCCGGGGCCACCGGGCGCCTGGTCATCGGCGAAGCGACGCTCCAGCAGGCTGGCGGCCGCCTCCTCGACGCCGTCCCTGTAGGACGTACGGGCCAGCCTGCGCGCCGCGCGGTAGACGGTGAACGGTACGAAGAAGGAGTGGGCCGAGGGACCGTCGGCCTTGGCGAGCGCGGTCGCCGGACGCAGCAGATGGCGTCTGCGGCGGTCGAGCAGCAGGTCGGCGAGGCGCGCGGGGTGGGCGTCGAGCACCTGGCGGGCACCATGGCCGACGAAGTGGTCGGCGCTGCCCGCGGCGAGCCGGCGCCGGTGGCGTTCGGCGATGACGAGGGAGGGGCCGGGTTCGTCGGTGAGCGCGCCCCCGTCGAGCGCGGCGTAGGGCAGGGCCTCCTCGCCCGCGGCGACGACCACGTGGTGCAGCCGCGGGTTGGCGGCGATGGTCCCGGCCCGCTCCAGCTCCGCCTCGCGGACACGGGCCCCGCCCGCCGTGGCGAGGTCGTTGAAGGTGACGGCCAGGAGGCGTTCGCCCGCCTCGGTGCCGTGGCCGAGGAGGGTGCCGGGCATCCCGGGGAGCCCGGCGGCGAGCAGCGCGAGGGTGGCGGAGGCGCTGCCCCCGGAGAGATCGGCGCCGATACCGGGGGCCGGGGCGCCACGGGCCGCGCGGCGTTCGGCCGGGCCCATACCGGGCACGGGGCCGGGGTCGAGGCCACCGCTCTCGGGGGCGTGGCGCGGTGCGGTGAGCCGGGCCCGTACGGCGTCCACGAGGGCGTCCCGGACGCCGTCCACGGCCTTGTCCTGCTCGAGTTGGGGTGCGGCGACGGCGAGCGAGGCGGTGGGTTCGTAGCCGGTGATGTCGCGGGCACCGTCGCGGAGGATCAGCGCATGGCCGGGCGGGACACGTCTGACGCCTCGGTAGGGCGTGCTGTCGCCGACGGCTTCCGGGGAGTCGGGGCAGGCCAGGAGCGCCCCGAGGTGGCTGACGTCGAGCTGCGCCTCGATGAGGTCGGCGAGCGGGAGGGCGGCGGTGGCGTAGGCGGTGCCGCCCGCCCAGTCGGTGTGGAAGACGGGCCGGGCGCCCGCCAGATCACCGGCGATGGTGACGCGGCGGCCGACCTGGGCGACGGCGGTGTAGCTGCCGGACCAGGCGGTGAGGTGGCGCAGGGCGCCGCCGCGGGCGGCGAACAGGCCCACCCGCAGTTCCTCGTCGGAGGCGCCGCAGCAGCCGAAGACGGCGATCCGGGTGAAGGGATCGGCCTGGACGACGCGCACCTCGTCGGGGCGCCAGTCGCCGACCGCCCACAGCGGATCGGGGTCGGACCACAGCAGTTGGGCCCCGACCGGTTGGATCCCACGGCCTTCCGGGGGGACCGGGCCGGATGCGGTACTGCTCCACCCCACCAACCACCGCATCGCCGCCTCCACAGGCTGTGGGCATCCAGGGCAACCAAGAAGTAGGTGCCATCATGCACAGCATGTTGACGGTTTCGGCATCGAACCGGACAACTACGTGGACCGCCTGGATGTCCAGTGACCATGGATGACCGCAGGAATCGCCAGAGTTGATCACACGTCGTGTGCTTCCCGCGTCGGGCTCCCCCGGCGTCCCGAAGGACCCCAGGAGGGAACACCGCCGGTCGCGACGCACCGTTCCGCCGTGGCCCATGCTGCCACGGTTGAGGCGTACAAGAGCGCAAGGGCGCCGACGAGTGTGCGAGGGCACGCGGAGGCGAGCACCGCGCTCCGGTACGGCGGCGACACGCCCCCGGAGCCGGTATGCGCACCGGAGACCGCCAACTGCCGTGCTCGGAAGGTCACTTCCGGTATGCGGGAACGCATGGAGGGGGCCGCCCCCGCGTCGGGCCTCCCCCTCCGTGGCCCGACACGGGAGTCCCCTGTCGTGGCGGATGACGCTGACGGTGACGGGTGTTGGCGCGCGCTGACGGATCAGGGCGGGTGGCGGTGACCCCGAGGAACCGGTGAACCCGGTGGATCTCGTGGGCGCCCGGTGAACCGGTGATCCTGGTGAGCACCAGCAGTTGCCGATGGACGCTATTCAGCCAAAGTTGTGATGGCTCTCTGAACGCCCTTGCGGATAACCCGTACTGACCCGGCCCTTTGTCGCCCACCCTCCGCCCGCCCGCCTCGCCGTCGGTCAACACGACAGTCCGGGAGGCACGGTTCGCCTCCCGGACCGTTCCGCCACCCGCGGGGAATGAGGCGGCGGCGTCCCCCAGCCCACTGGATCCAGTACAGCGGGCCGACCCACGCAAGACCCATCGAAACGTCCTGGCCGTGACCGAGACAGAGCGCACACACGGGCGCACGGCCACACACAGCCGGAGCACGCGTACCGCCCCGCACGTCCGTTCGTACAAGAATCTCGCCATCCGGTACACCACCTCTTAACGGTCGGGATGCGGCGAACTACGCTGGGTTTACGAATGCCCCGTGCTTATGCCGGGGCGGCCGTCGGTGCTGTCGAGGGGTGCGCATGTCCAGGGAGCCACGCGGGCCGAACGAGAAGCTCGGCACCGTTCTCGCCCTCGCTGGGATCAGCAATGCCGGGCTCGCGCGCAGAGTCAACGACCTCGGCGCCCAGCGTGGCCTGACGCTTCGCTACGACAAGACGTCCGTGGCGCGCTGGGTGTCCAAGGGGATGGTTCCCCAGGGCGCGGCGCCCCACCTGATTGCTGCCGCGATCGGCAGCAAACTCGGCCGCCCCGTCCCGCTGCACGAGATCGGACTGGCCGACGCCGACCCGGCACCCGAAGTCGGCCTCGCCTTCCCGCGCGACATCGGCCAGGCCGTGCGCTCCGCGACCGAGTTGTACCGGCTGGATCTCGCGGGTCGGCGCGGAGGCGTCGGTATCTGGCAGAGTCTGGCCGGTTCGTTCGCCGTCAGCGCCTACGCCACCCCCGCGTCCCGCTGGCTCATATCTCCCGCCGACAGCTCGGTGGCACGGGAACCCGAGGACGCCGAGACCACGGCCGGGGCCACCGGCGGCGGAAGCCCCGAGACCCTGCCGCAGCGCGTGGGCCACAGTGATGTCACCAAACTGCGCGAGGCCGCCGAGGACGCGCGCCGCTGGGACTCCAAGTACGGCGGCGGCGACTGGCGTTCCTCCATGGTCCCCGAGTGCCTGCGGGTGGACGCGGCACCGCTGCTGCTCGGCTCCTACAGCGACGAGGTCGGCCGCTCGCTCTTCGGCGCCACCGCCGAACTGACCAGGCTCGCGGGGTGGATGGCCTTCGACACCGGCCAGCAGGAGGCAGCGCAGCGCTACTACATCCAGGCGCTGCGCCTGGCGCGCGCCGCCGCCGACGTCCCCCTGGGCGGCTACGTCCTGGCGTCCATGAGCCTCCAGGCCACCTACCGGGGCTTCGCCGACGAGGGTGTGGACCTCGCCCAGGCCGCTCTGGAGCGCAACCGCGGGCTGGCCACCGCCCGCACCATGAGTTTCTTCCGCCTCGTGGAGGCCCGCGCCCAGGCCAAGTCCGGTGACGGCCCCGCGTGCGGGGCGGCGCTGAAGTCCGCAGAGGGCTGGCTGGACCGTGCGCGGGCGGGCGACCCCGACCCCTCCTGGCTCGACTTCTACAGCCAGGAGCGGTTCGCCGCCGACGCGGCCGAGTGCTACCGCGACCTGCGGCTGCCGCGCCAGGTGCGGCGCTTCACGGAGCAGGCGCTCGCCCGGCCGACGGAGGAGTTCGTACGCTCCCACGGGCTGCGGCTGGTCGTCTCCGCCGTGGCCGAACTGGAGTCCGGCAACCTGGACGCGGCGTGTGCCGCGGGGGCCCGCGCCGTGGAGGTCGCCAACCGGATCTCCTCCGTCCGCACCACGGAGTACGTGCGCGACCTGATGAACCGCCTCGAGGCATACCGGGACGAACCACGCGTCGCCGAGCTGCGCGAGCAGGCCCGGCCGCTGCTGGTGGAACCGGCGTGAGCCGGTGTCCGAGGCCCTCCCCGGGTTTCCGGGCCCATGTCAGTGGCGCAGGTCATGATAGGGATCGACGGTCGGGAGACTGGACGGTGCGGCGTGTGGGGAGGTGCATGACGTGACGACGTTGGACTGCGACGTACTGGTGATCGGGGGCGGCATCGTCGGCCTGTCGACGGCGTACGCGCTCACGCGCGCAGCGCCCGGCACCCGGGTGACCGTGCTGGAGAAGGAGGCCGGTCCGGCCCGCCACCAGACCGGGCGGAACAGCGGCGTGATCCACAGCGGGATCTACTACCGCCCGGGATCGCTGAAGGCACGGTTCGCGGTGCGCGGCGCCGCGGAGATGGTGAAGTTCTGCGCCGAGCACGGCATCGCCCATGAGGTGACCGGCAAGCTGATCGTCGCCACCGAGCGGTCCGAGCTGCCCCGGCTGCACGGCCTGATCCAGCGCGGCCGGGAGAACGGCATCCCGGTGCGCGAGCTGGGCCCCGCCCAGATCGCGGAGTACGAACCGCGGGTGCGCGGCCTGGCGGCCATCCACGTGGGCACCACGGGCGTGTGCGACTTCGGCGCGGTCGCGGCCCGGCTGGCCCGCCTCGCGCGGGACGCGGGCGCCTCGGTGCGGTACGGCGCGGAGGTGCGCACCATCGGGCGGCGCCCCTCCGCGGTCGCGGTCCGCACGGCGGACGGCACGGTGCTGCGCGCCCGCGCCCTGGTCAACTGCGCAGGGCTGCAGTGCGACCGGATCGCCCGGCTGGCCGGCGATGACCCGGGAATGCGGATTGTGCCCTTCCGCGGCGAGTACTACGAGCTGGTGCCCGACCGCGCCGCCCTGGTCAACGGTCTGGTGTACCCCGTGCCGGACCCGGCGTTCCCCTTCCTCGGCGTCCACCTCACCCGGGGGATCGACGGCGGGGTCCACATCGGGCCCAACGCGGTGCCCGCGCTGGCCCGCGAGGGCTACGCCTGGCACACGGTGCGCCCGGCGGAGCTGGCGGGCACGCTGGCGTTCCCGGGGTCCTGGCGGATGGCCCGCCGCCACTGGCGGTACGGGGCGGGCGAGCTGCACCGCTCCCTGTCCAAGCGTGCCTTCACCGACGCCGTCCGCCGACTGCTGCCCGAGGTGACCGCCGACGATCTGACGGCGGCCCCGGCGGGGGTGCGCGCCCAGGCGGTGCTGCGCGACGGCACGCTGGTGGACGACTTCCTGATCTCGGAGTCACCCCGCGTCGTCCATGTGCTGAACGCCCCGTCCCCGGCGGCCACGGCCTCACTGCCGATCGGCCGCGAGGTGGCCCGCCGAGTGCTGGACACCCTCCGGGTGGGGTGACCGGAGCCCGGGCCGGGGGGGGGGCCGGGGGGGGGGGGGGGGGGAGGGGGGGGGGGGGGGGGGGGGGGGGCGATTGGGTGTGTTTTGAGCGACCACCC